>NZ_DCAP01000030.1:0-6737 GCF_002311535.1 Salegentibacter sp. UBA1130
ATAGGAGTAATTACAGAATGATAAGATTTTCAAAAATTAGAATAAGAATATAGATTTAAAGAAAAATTCCTCATATGGATTTAGGATTAAAAGATAAAGTAGTTTTAATAACTGGCGGTACTAAAGGGATAGGCGGAGCTATTAGCAAAGCGGTTGCCCGGGAAAATGCAATTCCAGTGTTTGTTGGCCGTGAGGAAGCAAGCGGTAAGGAAATGCTTGAAACCTTTAAAACCAGTGGAGTTAATGCTCATTTTATACAAGCCAATTTAAATGAAGATGGCCAATGCAAAAGAATTGTTGATGAAGTTTTAGAGATCTTCGGAAAAATTGACGCACTGGTAAATAATGCTGGAGTGAATGATACTATTGGTCTAGAAACCGGTAACCCAAAGAAGTTTGCAAATTCAGTCTATAATAATTTGAATCATTATTATGAGATGGCGCATTTTTGCCTTCCAGCGCTTAAAAAATCAAAAGGGAATATTCTAAATATTAGCTCTAAGGTAGCCCTGGTAGGTCAGGGAGGTACATCGGGTTATGCAGCATCAAAAGGTGCGCAGTTAGCGCTAACTCGTGAATGGGCTGCAGAATTACTGCCATATAATATCAGGGTGAACGCAATTTTACCAGGGGAGGTTATGACGCCTCTATATAAAACTTGGTTGAATTCTTTTGACAAGCCCGAACAAAAATTAAATAAAATCACCCGTAATATTCCAATGGGAAATCGAATGACTCTTGATACTGAGATAGCCGATTTGGCAGCATTTATCCTATCTAAAAAATCTGGACATACTACCGCAGAGTGGTTTTCTCCCGATGGTGGTTATGTGCACTTAGACCGATCCTTAACCTAAAATCTATGTCTCAAGATTCTTTAGTTTCAAAGAAAGCTGTCGTTCCGTTTATTTTAATAACGGCCTTATTTGCTTTATGGGGGTTTGCCAATGATATTACCAATCCTATGGTCTCGGCGTTCAAAAAAGTTTTGGAACTAAATAATTTTCAGGCTTCCTTAGTTCAGCTTGCTTTTTATGGAGGCTATTTTACTATGGCCTTGCCAGCCGCGCTCTTTGTCAATAAATTTTCCTATAAAAAAGGAGTACTTATGGGATTGGCATTGTATGCTTTGGGAGCCTTATTGTTTTACCCTGCTGCAATTTACCAGGAATATATCTTCTTTTTGTTAGCCTTATATATTCTAACATTTGGCCTTGCTTTTTTAGAGACTACTGCCAACCCTTATATCCTAGCTATGGGAACCGAAGCAACTGCTACCAGGCGTTTAAATCTAGCCCAGGCATTTAATCCCATGGGAGCATTAGGTGGCCTAATTGTAGCACAACATTTTATTCTGGGAGCCTTGGAATCTGATGATATAGACGTGAATGGGAACCCTATTTATAGTACACTTTCTAAAAATGCTAAGGCTACCATAAGAGATGCCGATTTAGAGGTAATAAGTACTCCATATGTGTTATTGGGATTGGTAGTTATAGTATTTTTCCTGGTTATACTTTTAGTTAGAATGCCTGAAAACAAAAAGAAAGAAGCCCGGGTAGCCGTAATACCAGCTATAAAAAGACTCTTTAGCAATAATAAATTTGTGGGTGGGGTGATAACCCAGGCTTTTTACGTGGGGGCGCAGATTATGTGTTGGACTTATCTTTATCAATATGCCGAATCTATTGGTATTGATAATAAAAGTGCGGTAAATTATGGAATTGCCGCTTTGTTGGTATTTCTTATAGGACGTTGGTTAGGTACCTACCTGCTCCGTTATATAAGTTCAGGTAAATTGTTGATGTTATTTGCATTCGGTGCGATCTTAACCTGTCTGCTTTGTATTTTTAGTCAGGGATTGATTGGTTTATACGCCTTGGTAAGTGTTTCATTTTTTATGTCAATAATGTTTCCAACCATATATGGAATTGCGCTCGAAGGCCAGGGTAACGATGCAAAATTTGGAGCTGCTTTTTTAGTAATGGCAATTGTAGGCGGGGCACTAATGCCAACTTTACAAGGTATGGTATTAGATATTGGAGGTTCCGGTTATACAGATACTACAATATTAGGTGTACCAGAAATAAACTTCTCGTTCTTTTTACCGGTGTTATGTTTTATAGTTGTTAGTATTTATGGGTGTTATATTTTTAAAAGAAACAAAGCATGAAAACTAAGAAGTATGTATTGGCTTGTGATTTAAAGGATGAGGTTGAACTAATTAAAAAATATGAAGAGTATCACCGTGAAGTCTGGCCAGAGATTATTAAAAGTATACTGGAGGTAGGTATTTTAAATATGGAAATTTTTAGAACGGGTAACCGCCTGGTTATGATTATAGATACACAACCAGATTTTTCTTTTGAAATGAAAGCGAAAGCCGATAAAGAAAACCCTAAAGTTCAGGAATGGGAAAGTTTAATGCAGCAATATCAGCAGGCTATTCCTTCGGCAAAAAATGGTGAGAAATGGACACCCATGGATAAAATATTTGATCTAAAAAACACCTAGAAAACATGGCTAATAATTTCAATTCTCAATATCCTTCTATAGAAGATCTTCGAGCAAAAGCTAAAAAAAGAATACCTGATTTCGCATTTGAATACCTGGATGGTGGATGCAATGAAGATGTAAATTTGAATATAAATACATCTGATATTCGTAAAATTCAGTTAGAACCGCGATATCTTCAAAATTACAAAGAAGCAGATCCAACTACAAAATTATTTGGAAAAGAGTATAGTGCACCTTTTGGAATTTCACCCGTAGGTTTACAAGGACTAATGTGGCCTAATTCACCTGAAATACTCGCCAAAGCGGCTTTTGAACATAATATTCCCTTTATTTTAAGTACGGTTACTACTATGAGTATTGAGCGGGCCAGTGAACTTACACAGGGTAACGCCTGGTTTCAGCTGTATAATCCGGTAGAAGATGAGGTTAGAAATGATATCTTAAAAAGGGCGGAAGCAGCAGAGTGTCCCGTTTTAGTACTTTTATGTGATGTGCCTACTTTTGGTTACAGACCCAGGGATATTAGAAACGGGCTGGCATTACCACCAAAAATGTCGGCGAAAAATATCTTTCAAGTTTTAGGAAAACCAAGTTGGGCATTAAATACTTTAAAACATGGAGTGCCAACTTTTGAAACCTTAAAACCCTATACTCCCGAAGGTTTAAACCTTAAACAGCTAGGGAAATTTATGGATAAAACCTTCTCCGGAAAATTAAATGCTGAAAAAATTAAACCTATACGGGATAAGTGGAAAGGCAAGTTAGTTCTTAAAGGAGTTTCTGCACCACGTGATGTGGAAGATGCTATAAAAATGGGATTTGATGGGGTAATTTTATCTAATCACGGCGGGAGGCAGTTGGATGCAGCGCAATCAACTATTTCAACTTTACCCAATATCGCTAATAGATATGGTGATAAAATTGAAATAATGATGGATAGTGGTCTTAGGTCTGGACCAGATATTGCCCGTACTATGGCTGCTGGAGCAAAATTCACCTTTATGGGAAGATCCTTTATGTATGGTACCGCAGCTTTGGGGAATAAAGGAGGAGATCACACCATAACTATGCTAAGAACACAATTTAAACAAGTAATGGATCAGTTATGTTGCGAGAAGGTAGAGGAACTGCCAAATCATTTCATACTTAACTAACGAAGAATTATTACAACAATTAAAGCGCTTAGAGTTGTAGTAATTTATCCTAGGCTGTTTTTTTGATGTTTTAGACGTTTAATGTGCAACCATATTAATCTAACTTTCTATTAGTGGTTCACGGTTTTATTGACTCAGGTAGAGGTAAAATGGCTGGATGCTATTAAACCGGAATAATTTTAGTGTTTTAGACCTGTTAACTCCATTCCTGGAAAACGAGATTTTAGATAATTCGAAAAAGATTGAAATTATTGAAGCTATTTTAGTGGTAGATCCTTTATTTGAGCCTACAGTTAGGGAAAAAGTTTCCTGTTTATTACAAAGATTAATGCAAAAATGCTAATTACAGATAATATTTGAGGTTGATTTATAAGTATGTTTTTTTGAGACACTATTCTTGGGACACACTCCTTAATAAAAATTTTTAAATTTCTGAATCTGCACCATTTACATTATTTTTATTTATAAACCCGCACCCAATCTACTAGCATTTCAACTGGCAAATCTTCATCTTTAATGCTGCCAACCCAGTTTCCACCTAGTGCCTGGTCTAGAATAATAAAGAACTCCTGGTTGAAAGGCCATTGCTTTGAATCGGCATTTTCAATTTTTGGATAAGAAAATGTCTTTTTTCCATTAACAAAGAAATCTAAGCGATTAGGGTACCATTCCACGCCATATACATTATAGGTATCTATCTTAAATGGAATCGTGGTGAAATATGGCGGATACTCCTTTTTTTCCTGAATATCTATATAATTGGTGTGTAAGGTTTGATAAACAATGGTATCATAATTTAGGTGCTCCATGATATCTATTTCTCCACTATGCGGCCAACTACCATATTCGGGGTCTTGTGGCATCATCCATATGGCCGGCCAGGAGCCTTTTCCTTTATCCAGTTTAGCTTTCACCTCAATTTTCCCGTATTTAAAAGAAAATTTATCGGTGGTTCTAATACAACCGGTATTGTATTTTACCGTATCATTTTTATTGGTATTTATAATGCCACGCAAAAGTAATTTGCCATCTTTAACGAAGCGTGTAGCATCTGAGTCTGTACAAAAGCGTGCCCAATCTGCTGAATTTCTGGGTGCGTGAGACCATTTCTCAGTATCGGGTTTACCTTCATTTTCAAACTCATCCTGCCAAATTAATTCCCATTTCCCATCGGGTTTATCCTGGATATTTCCTGCACCACATCCGGCTACAAGACTGGCAAAAAATATAATTACTATCTGTTTCATCTGATTTAAAAGGTTTTAAAGATATTTTTATCGTGTATTGTTAATATTTTGATTTATCGAAATAATCTGAATGGAATCGTATTCCATTACTTTTCCATCTTCTATAATGTCCCTGATTAAGGCGTTTTGTAAAATCCTCAAAATTTTTATCGTTGTTATTGCTCCAAACAGCTTCGCTAAAGGCAGCCATTCTTGGTAATAACATGTATGCTAAATGTTCTACCGATGAGATAAACTCGGTCCAAATTGCAAATTGTGATCCTAAAACGTATTTAGCCTCTTTTGCACTTAAAGCTTCTGGTACCGGTTTGTAATTATAAACTCGTTCTAGGGCGTTGATAGAGTAGGGGGCTGCCTGTGGCTCTAGTTCGGGATCAGCTTGGTAACGGTTAAAATAAAGAGGATCACTAGGGCTCATAACTACATCGTGACCAGATTTTGCAGCAGCAATTCCACCTTTTTCCCCCTGCCAACTCATTACGGTCGCGTTTGGTGCCAGGCCACCTTCCAGAATTTCATCCCAGCCCAGGAGTTTACGGTTGTTTGCCTGTAGAAATTTCTCCATGCGTTTTATAAAATAACTTTGCAGTTCTTTTTCATCTTTCAGGTTTTCATCTTTAATTCTTGCCTGGCAGGCTTCACATTTTTTCCAATAAGATTTATCTACTTCATCTCCTCCCACGTGAATATATTCTGACGGAAAAATATCCATAACTTCTACTAATACATCTTGTAAAAACAGGAATGGAGCTTCTTTCCCGGCACAATAATTAAACGCCATATTTTCGGTGTCTATCACATCGTTCCAGAGGTTTGATCCTGGAGGATCCTGTTTTGGCTGTGCGCAGGAGAATTCTGGATAAGCGGCAAAAGCTGCGGCAGAGTGTCCCGGCATTTCTATTTCGGGAATTACCCTAATATTTCTTTTTGCTGCATAAGCAACCACTTCCCGGGCTTGTTCCTGAGTGTAAAACCCGCCATAACGGTAAGGCTTCCCGGTTAATGGTTCAGCATAAGTAGAATCTTTTTTGTAAAAAACACTACCCGGTATTTCTTCCCGCCAGGCACCAATACTGGTTAATTTTGGATATTTTTTAATCTCCAATCGCCAGCCTTCATTATCGGTTAGATGCCAATGAAAAGTATTTAGTTTATAAAAAGCCATTAAGTCCAATACCTCCTTAATAGTTTCTACGGAATAAAAATGCCTGCTTACATCCAGCATCATACCACGCCAGGCAAATGCCGGTTCATCGGTAATTTCCATAGCCGGAAGCGTAATTTTTTCGTTGGTGCGTATGCCAGGGAATAATTGTAGAACACTCTGCATTCCATAAAAAACACCGGCTGTAGTAGGGGCAGAAATAGCAATATTATCTGCTGAAATTTTTAATTGATAACCTTCTTTATCTAAATCTAAATTTTTATCTATTTCCAGTTTTATCGTTTTTCCTGCAGCTTGGTTTATTGGAAGCTGAATTCCGCTTAAACGCTTTACTTGCTTTTGAAAATAGATGGTCATTTCTTCTAAATCCTCGTTTTTAGAAAATTGAATAGAAGTATTTTTATCAACTTCAAAAGCACCTGAAGTATTCTCCATTTTTGTGGGGGTGGGGATAAGCTGAGCTTGCGTTAAATTAGATACACCAAAAAGGAATAAAAATAGAATTAAAGCGCTAAAGCTTATACTTTTATGAACTGAAATTACTTTTACTATAGCTTCCGGCGTTTTGTGTGAGAGAAACTCCGGAGCTAAATTTCCGGAGTTTCTATTTAGATTGATCTTCATACCTCTTGCTTATTTATCCTCGTAAACCTT